>NZ_JWIM01000013.1:0-4390 GCF_002896535.1 Mesotoga sp. B105.6.4
GTGGGAGAGCTATTGATAGAGAATTCACTATGGGAATGAAAGCTTGAGTGGGGGAGTTATGGCCGATTGTCACTTGAAATTCGCCCTGAGTTCGAAAGCAAGACGAGGCGCAGTGGTTTTTCTGTTTGTCTTTGTTCTGTCATACGTCTTCACCTCTGTCAGTGTCTGGACGACAGACAGCAGATTCATAACAGTGTCGAGATTCATCAGGGTATACGGTCACGAAAATCTAATCAGGGGAACGGGTTACGCTCCGGAGCAATATCGCTTTGGTGGATTTTATCTTGTGGAATACTTCTTCAAATACATTCCTCTGAAATGGTATGACGTATATAACAGCAGTCTCTCCGATTTGCTTACGAGCGAAGAGACCTGGACAGAAGAGATGCAGAAAACCGTGGACAAATTCTTCCCCCAGGATGACAGGGAAGAGATGATTGGCGAGATTCAGAGGGTGATTGACGAGACTCTAGAATCCTTCTTCCCGGGCAATGCTTTTGTTCAAAATCTTCTACGGGGTATGATAGACGGTCTGCAGTGGCAGAGCTATTTGACGAATGTCGAAGAGACACTGCTCACTCTCGGAGAGATGATACCGGAAAATATCAGGAATCATTTGCTTGAGGACAGCGAAGAAACAAGACTCGTTAACGGATATTTCACGTCTAGATTCTTCCTCTTCATGATCCTTCTGACGATCATCTACTTCCTGTGCAGAGAGTTCCTGAACCCCGGCCAAGCGCTCTTTGGGGTTGTTCTCTTCACTGCTCTTACGCCGTTTGCTCTTCAGGACTTTTTGCAGGCGGAGACTCTGCTTTCACTGTTGCTGTTTACAGCGATGATTCTAATAACAAAGAGAGACGGCAGCAGGCTCATTCTAATTCTGATAACAGTATTATGCTGTACCGCAAGAACGGATCATGCGCTGTTTGGCGCTCTAATATACGCTTCGTTAAGAGGAATAGATTCGTTAAGAAGGAGGGAGTGGTCGAAGGCTATCTACGCCGCTCTGCTTCTCTTCATCCCGCTTGTTGCGACAATTCTGATTACCGGGCTTCTCTTTCCCGAGGCAGAGTACTATGTGGATGTCTTTCAGCTTGAGTTCAATTTGACGCATGTCTGGAACCTGGTTTTTCCTCTTGTCTTTCTTTTGCTGCCTTTTGCTTTCATCTATCAGATCAAAGAGTTGACGTTCTACAGGAGAACGTGGTTCTGGATGCCCCTGTTTATCGGAATGAACTTTGTTGTTGGAAAGACTGCGGAAGTGAGGCTTTTTCTTCCGGTGATAATCTACTCCATTCCTCTTATCGTTAGGGGTGCAATGCTGGCAATCGGCGTTGATTCGGTTGGCTCTTCGACTCTAGAGAGTCTTAGGGATCTGGACGACAACGCGCTTGATTAATGGAACTCTTGATACAGGTTTGAGCAGATAACTGAGAAGGACAAGCAATGTTTCTTACGATCGATGATATGATTTTGACATTGGCGATCTCCTTTTGGAAACGCCGTCGGGGGGATTAAGTGTGAAAGACAAGAAAACCATACAGCGAGGGATTTTTCTGTTAATTATATTCGCGTTACTCTCCTACATTTTCACATCAATGACCGTCTGGACAACCGACGGGAAGTATTTGCTCGTATCCAGATACTTAAGAATTAATCAGCATGATAGAGTGGTTTCCGGAGAGAATTTCGCGCCTGATCAGTATAGATTTGGCAGCTACTACCTTGTCGAGAATTTCTTCAAATACTTTCCGATCAAGTGGCTGGATGAAAACAGCGAAGAGCTTTCGAGTATGTTGTTGTCGGTCGATTATTGGACGTCTGAAAAGAAGAGCATGGTTGATGCCTATTTTCCACTGGATGAAAGGGAGAGCCTTGTCTCTGACGCTGAAAAGGCTATTGCCGAGTTCGTTGACTCCGTTGCAGGGAACAGCATTCTCCTGAGCAATGCACTCAAAGCAATGGTTGCCGGGCTGAAGTGGCAGGAGTACATTACCGATCCTGCAACCGCGGCGCTTCTAATTGGAGAGAGACTGCCCGAAGATGTCAAAGCTGCACTAGATCCGTCTAGCGAAGCGAATCGTATTCTTAATGGGCACATCACGGCGAGATTCTTTTTCAACCTGTTAACGTTGCTGCTTCTTTATGCGTTCTGCCGAATCTTCTCTTCACCTGTAGCATCGTTACTGTCTGTGGTATCATTTCAGGCCATAATGCCGCTCACTACGATGTACTTTGGATGGGAGACTTTTCACGGCCTTGCTCTTTTTGTAGGCGGGTTGCTCGTAATTGCCAGAAACGGCAGGTTCTTTCATTTGTGTTTGTTGATTATGCTGGGTTCTCTTTTCAGAGCTGACCATATGGTATTCCTTCCCTTGATATATCTTCTGTACAATTTCAGAGGCGACATCTCAGGCAAGATTAAATTGAGGCTTATGTTGAAAAGCTTCATTGCCGGTTCGATTCCTGTACTGCTTATGTATATATTCAGCACTGTCCTCTTTCCTGATGCCAAATACTCGGTCGATCTGATACAGCTTGGCTATAACATTGGTTACTTCTGGTCATGGATCTTTCCTCTTGTATTTCTCTTCATTCCACTGCTATTCGTGAGAGAGATAAGAGATATCGATTTCTTCAAGAGAACGTGGTTCTGGATACTCCCGTTTGTCGCTATGAATTTCGTGGTGGCAAGAACCGCTGAAGTTAGGCTATTCACACCAGTACTGGCGTTCATGACCCCTCTTGTAGGTGTTGGGTTGCTCAGACTTCTTGCTTCTGAGACCATAGGTTCCGTTGAAGCCGAATGAGGTATTCAGTCTTGGCCGGGACGATCTCCGCGGGTACTTCGCTTGGCTGCCGTAAAGGCTTTGTGTTTCAATTGCTTTTCGGAGAGTGAATTCCTATTCAGTCATGGCATAATTCATATATGAACAAAAGGAGGTTTGTCTGGATGAAACGACTTCTGCTTTGCCTCATGATAGTGGTTTCGGTTTTGCTTTCTGCGAATAGCGGTCTTTTCCTTGGTTTCTTTCCCTCCCTTTCTCTCAACAACTTTGCTGTGCACGACAGGGACTACAAACCTACCTTTGAAGATCTGCGGAACAACTTTTCTTATCCTCCGTTTGCCCTTGCGGGCATTGAGTTTTCCGGTGATTCATATCGCGCGCTATTCAGGCTTGATTTCAGGCAAGACATAACCTCGTTTCTTCGTGGCAGGAGTTGGTCGAATTTCCCCATCAGATACAATTCGAATACCCTGTATATAGATACCGATCTGCCTAGAGTTGGTTTCGCCGAGTTTCAAAACGATCTCTTGAGGTTTTCTGCCGGCAAGAGAAGCCTTCATATTGGTCCCGCTGCGTACAACTTCGTACTCTCCGATGCGGTGCCCTTTTTCGAGCACATTTGGATTGACTTCTCATCGGACGTACTGTCAGGGAAATACTTCTACAGCTTCTTCGTAATCTCTTCGGATCGTTCGATATTCGACAGTCCCAGGACTCTTATCGGCCACAGCATAGGGTATCATGGTGAGTCTACAAGAGTCGGTTTTGTCGAATCGAACCTCATCAGCAACACCTATCCAGACCTTAAGGACATGAGCCCTTTCGTCATATTTCACAACAACTATGCGAAGAACTCAAACGTTAATGCAGCGTTATTCTTCGAGAAGGGCATTGGAGATCTGGGCTTGTACGGAATGCTCTACGCAGACGACATCCTTATTCCGGGAGATAGAACAAGCAATCCGACTTCTTTAGGCTGGTTTCTTGGCGGAGAGTATGGCATAACCGATGGAGAAAACTATAAAGGACCTATGCTATGGGACAATCAGTATGCTCTCAGAGAACAGACTCTCTTTGAAGAGTCTGGGGGTATGAAGATAAGGTATGAGCACTACCATAGCACGCCTTATTTGTACAATAGGAGCTTCGAGGAAGGAAAGCTCATCAACCCAATCCGTTTCAACGCTGATGATATTGAGGGCGGAGGTTATCTTGTGATTAATGGGTTCTTCGGTTTCCCATACGGACCTGACGTATCTCTGGACCTTATAGCTGTGACTTTCGAAACTCGCAGAGTGCTCTCAGAGCTTCGTCTTGAGTACATAAGACAAGGTTCTTACCGAATCGACGATTATTACGGCGAACCATTTGAATTTGATTGGTATAGACTTGCCGAACCGATTACCAGAAGTGCCAAAGTAAGTCTTGACTTTCATTACAGCCCGGATGAGAATCAGGAGATATTCCTCTCTGCGTCGGCTCTAATAGGTAACAAGACTGAGTTTTGCTTCAAGATCGGCTACGGAAGAGTTTTTCGCTTCCTTAGATTCTAGTTCATTCGGATAGGCTCATTCGCTGCAAGAAGCAACTGAGAACTT
>NZ_JWIM01000123.1:0-3584 GCF_002896535.1 Mesotoga sp. B105.6.4
GCGCGTTTCAAACTGTACTCCTTTTGGATTATTCGTATCACATAGGGGTATCTGTATCTATATAAAAGAATACGATTACCCAGTCTTCACTTCATTTATCGAAGCGAAGATCTCGTCGAGACTTTTTCTTGGTTTCTCTCTTATCGAAATGATCTAGGAAATTAAGTGTGGGAGATGTTCATTTGATGCTTACATTGAAGGCATTCAAACTCTTACTCAATAATGTGTGGAAAAAGCCCGTCCTTTCGTCACTAAAAGTCACACTTATCTAAGGAAACAAGTTTATAATAGATATGTAACTATATTTTGAGTACGATTATTATTAAATTAACATAGATAACATTTATGTAAAGCACACTTCTTTTCAGAAATCGTTTGATAACAGTGTATGCGAAGCTCAATGACTGCAGTTAGGATTTTTGGAATTATGGTAATCGTGGCGGCGCGCTTGGCAGTGATTCATTCCTTTGCTTTCAGCTTTGTTTTCTCGAGGATGAATCCGTTAACGGCTTGCCATTCTGTACACACCGGGGAGCGACAGGTGTCGCCGGAGGTTCTATGAGGCAATTTCCCGATCTTGTTAATTATATAGTGGACATGGTATTCGTTTCCGACATGGAAGCCAGTATAGTCTATGTAAACGATGCCGTTACAAACAATAACGGTTTCTCGAGAGAGGAGCTGCTCGGTAAGTCCTTGTCGACCATTGAAACAAAGATTACAGAAGCATCGTTCAGAGAATTCTGGTCGAAAGCCGCCGTCGGTACTTCTAGAACGATCAATGGCCAGCACTACTACAGAGACTGTGGTTCTGTTCCAGTCGAGATACATTCTGTCTTGATTGAAGACGGCGGCGAAAGACTGGTCGTAAGCACTGTAAGAGATATAACACAGCGAAAGCGAGATGAAAAGCTTCTTGAAGAGAAGAATCTTCAGCTTCAGGCTCTCGCTAATGCTCCAACCGAATCGCTGTTTCAGATAGATCCTTCAGGAAAGGTTATAACTGCCAATCAGACCCTCTCCAAGAGGCTTGGTACTGATCTGGAGACGCTGATCGGCAAGAATCTGTATGATTTCATCCCGCAAGAACTCGCCGAAGTAAGAAAGATCCATATCGAAGAGGTTCTGAAAACAGGAAACCAGAAGACAATGGAAGACCGTCGAGATGGAATTGTACTTAAAACAACCATATACCCGGTATTCGGAAGGAACGGGCAGGTCGAAAGTCTTGTTCTCTTTTCAGAAGATATAACTGCAAGAAAGAATGCTGAAGATAGATTGAAGGATAGCGAGAGAAGAGCAAGTAAAAAACTCGAGGTGATTCTCGATCCCGAAGGCGAAATTGAGAATATGGAACTCGATTATCTACTGGATGTCGAGACTATCCAGTCTATCATGAACGACTTCTTCAAACTGACCAATATTGGAGTAGCGATCGTCGATACTCACGGAAATGTCCTCGTCGAGACCGGTTGGCAGGAAATATGCACAAAGTATCACCGTGTGAATCCTGGGACTCTCAAGAACTGTCTTTACAGTGATATAGAGCTTTCGAAGGGCATAGAGCCGGGAGCGTTCAAGCTCTACAAATGTGCCAACAATATGTGGGATATGAGTACCCCAATAATCGTGGGCAATACCCATATGGGGAATCTATTTTTGGGACAGTTCTTCATGGAAGATGAGAGCGTGGATTACGATGTCTTCAGGGAACAGGCGAGAAGATACGGTTTTAACGAAAAAGAGTATATTGAGGCTCTGGACAAAGTGCCCAGGTGGAATCGCGATACAGTCATGACAGCAATGACCTTCTACTCAAAGTTTGCACAAAGGCTCTCGAGACTGAGTTTTTCGAATATGAAGCTAGCCAAGGCTCTCTCCGAAAGAGACGGATTTCTTCAAATGATTGAAGAAAAGGAGAGCAGGTTCAGAAGATATGTTGAGAATGCCCCGGACGGAATATTCGTCGCAGATGAAAGAGGCAATTATACAGATGTTAACGAAGCGTCCTGTCTAATCACCGGCTATTCAAGAGAAGAGCTGCTGAAAATGAACTTCAAACAGTTGGCGGCTCCCGAGAGTCTTCTGGAGGCCGAAAACCATTTCAGGAGGACTGTCGAAGCCGGCGTGGCAGAAGGCATTACTGCCTTCGTTAAGAAGACAGGCGAGAAGAGATACTGGAATGTCAGAGCCGTAAGGCTCGACGATTCGAGCTTCATCGGGTTCACCAGAGACGTAACCGATCTCGTCATAAGCCAGGAGGCCCTGAAGAAATCCGAAGAAGAGAAATCACTCATACTTAACACAACTAAGGAAATAATAGTCTATTACGACACCGATCTTAACATAATCTGGGCGAACAGAGCTATGGCAGAGCTTTTTGGAACAAGCATAGAAAAGCTTGTCGGCATGAGCTGTGTCGATGTTTGGCAGCGTGGCAAGAAGTCCGATAACTGCATCCTGAGAAAGGTTCTTGACACGGGCTCTCAGGAAGTTGGAGAAATAATTACCAAGTTCGCCACAGCATTGTACATAAGGGCTTATCCGGTTAGGGATGCAGACGGGAAGATTACCGGCGTTGTTGAAATCTGCGAAGACATAACAGAAAGAAATCGACTATCTAGCAGCCTAGAATCAGCTTTCGAAGCTCTTGTTCGTGCCGCTTCGGACATTGTTAGCGCCAAGGATCCTTACACGGCCGGCCATCAGAAAAATGTGAGCGATCTGGCCGTGGCGATAGGAAAGAAAATGGGTCTAGATCATGAGACTTGCAACTGTCTTAAGGTTGCCGGTCTACTTCACGATATAGGGAAGATCTCAGTTCCTACGGAAATTCTGTCTAAACCAGGAAAGCTGAGCGATATTGAGTTCAGACTAGTAAGGGAACATTCGAAGAATGGCTATAATATACTCAAGGATATAGATCTTCCCTGGCCCATTGCCGATATAGTGTTACAGCATCACGAAAGACTCGATGGATCTGGTTATCCAGGAAGTTTGAAAGACGATCAAATAAGGCTCGAATCAAAAATAATAGCCGTTGCCGATGTCGTTGAGGCTATAACTTCCCACAGACCCTACAGGGCGGCCCTGGGAATTGAATTCGCCCTTAATGAGATAAAGGAAAATTCAGGCAGACTGTACGATCCGTTAGTGGTAAAAGTCTGTGTGGATCTGATCGAAGAAGGCTATACTTTCGAAAATTCCTAGGAAGTCTTTTTCTGCGCCATTTGGGTTTTGCTTATGCTTCCAGCCTGCTTCTATACTATCTGCTCTTCTATTTATCTAGAAGTGAAAGAACAGCAAGAACAGCACTTCCACCCTATCTGTTCTATTTATCTCCAATATCCTTGCTGGGTAACTGTGCTGTTTGGGGCTCCTGTTCAGAGTCATTTCGGACCTGATCCGGGATCCAGGGGTCTTGAGCCTCCCGCTGAAAGCGTCATCATTTCCTGCTGCTCTTATTCTCTCTTAACAGCGTACAGCGTTTTCTGCCCAAGCGGATTCTTTGCCCGCGAAGCAGAACTTGCCTTTGCGAAGCAAAGACTGGCTTCTGAATCCTCCCGCTGCAAGCGGCATCACTT
>NZ_JWIM01000124.1:0-1066 GCF_002896535.1 Mesotoga sp. B105.6.4
AAGGCGAAGTTCTTCAAGCAAATCCCAAACTCTGGATAGTTGTAGTCGGAGTGTATGTCGTAGCTGCTCTCAGTGCACTATATTACGCAGTGCTTAGTATAACCTACAGAAAGCGCAGAAGAACAGATTGGTAACAAAGAACCGTTGTTGGTTGTTCGTTGTTGGTTCTTGGTAGGAGCAAAAGATTGGTTCTTCGGAGGACAGGAAGACGGTGTCGCTTAAAGTGCTTTTTTCAAGCCTTCAGCGATCAGCGTAAAGCGGTTCTTCCGCCCGGCGAAGCCGGAACTGGCCATGCGTAGCCTCAGTGGCCACCGAAGGCGACTAGCGAAGGCGGTGCCTTCACTGGTCCCATTAGCAGCTTTGAAATGATTTCTATTGCTCTGGATCTTAGGTTTAGCCCGACGAAGTCGGAACTGGCTGCACGAAGTGCGACTGGCCACACGCAGTGTGACTGGCCTGCGTCAGCAGACTGGCGGCGGATGCTTCTCCGCCAATCAGTACTGGCCTTGAGGTTCTTGCCCGGCGAAGCCGGAACTGGCCAGGCGCAGCCTGACTGGCCACACGTAGTGTGACTGGCCTCGCCGAAGGCGAGACTGGCTATCGTTTAACATAGAAAGGAGTAACGAACTTGAGTCTGAATAATCTCGAAGTCTGGAGAAAATCTGTCGAACTTGCTAAGAAGATGTATTTCATCACAAAGGATTTTCCTCAAAGCGAAATTTACGGACTGACTAGCCAAATGAGAAGAGCGTCAGTGTCAGTAGCATCAAACATCGCAGAAGGCCGCGGAAGATCAACGGCCAAGGACTTCGTTCACTTCCTTCATTTGGCGCAGGGTTCACTATACGAACTGTCAACACAAGTAGTAATAGCGCACGAAATTGGCCTTCTTAGTAAGGAACACTATGAGGATGTGTGTGACCATATCAAAAGCATTGAATCGATGATCCGCGGCTTAATCTTCCGCATCCGCAACGAAAAAAAGTGAAGACTGTCTGCGTTTATTCCGCTCTGCCCATGCGAAGCATGACTGGCCTCAGCTGAAAGCTGAGACTGGCACCACGAA
>NZ_JWIM01000125.1:0-1621 GCF_002896535.1 Mesotoga sp. B105.6.4
AGAATGTTACCTGAACTTTGGAGAAGTCTTAATGAATTCTATTCTCTTTTTGGCATTAAGGAACTTAAATTTGGAGATTATTTGACGAGAAAACTGGAGTCGCTGTCAAACCAAGTAGATTCAGTTGAATTTGCCGATCCTAGAAACCAAAGACTTGTCAAATTGACACTTATAAAGTTGCAGAATATACTTCACTACTACAGAGAATCGAATAAAAGAAAAAGCGTGTTCATTACGAGAGCTCATGGTGATTTGCAATTCTCAAATATACTATACAAGGACGGCAGATTTAGGTTCATAGATTTTGAAAGAAGTGAGGAACGACAGGTAGTGTATGATTTGATTTGCTTACAATTGCAATCTCGATTTACATCTTCAAAACTCTATAAATCGTTTTCATTCAAAAGTATAGATAACCTGGTGAAAGAGTGTCTTAAATGGAGTTTTCTAGGAAAAGAGTACGGATATCAAAGTGAAGCCATTTCGTTAGCTTTTCTTCTTGACGAATTCGAATACTGGCTAGTAGACTTGGTAAATTATGAAAGAGAGAATCCACATTTTTTTGTATGGCTTGCCAAGCTTGAAAATAATTAGTTTGCTGTCTGAAGGAGTGTTTTCTGTGTCTTTAAAAGGGAGTTTGATAGTGTTTAGTGGACTAGATAATTCTGGGAAATCAACGTGCATAAAAAAAACTGCAGCGACTCTTTCTATATTGAACTCAAACCTCGAAGTAATTTGGCTTCGTGGTGGCTATACAAGAATATTCAGCTTCTTCAAGAAAAAGTTGCATCTTACCGGAAAAGGGGAGAGGCTTGATACACTAATACTTGACAAAAGAAGGCTACGAAGCAAGATTCTTCAAAGAATTTGGTTGTTGATCGCGATTCTGGACCTAATCTTGGAAATGGTTGTGATACGAATAAAGAAGAGAAGTGGAAAGACAATTGTGCTCGACAGATATATAATTGACACAATTATCGATTTCAAAGTGAAGTTTCCTTACGTATACAGGCCTAATGGAATTATGACAAGACTTCTCTTCAAAGTAATGCCAAAACCTGATGTACATTTCTTATGTGTCGTTTCTCCAGAGACATCGGCAAGAAGGTCTCTTCTAAAGAAGGAACCTTTTCCTATGAACAGCACCATTCTTGCGATCAAATATGCTGAGTACAATAAGGCGCTTCTTGAGAACAATAACTGCGATATGGTTGTCCTAGATAGTGAAAAGTTAAGCCTGGAAGAAATGGCTAGTAATGTCTTAGACTATCTACGAACAGAGCTGGAGTGATTGGAGAATTATGGACCGTCGTACAGAGATCTCTAGATCATTTTTTGATTACCTAAATAAAAAGGCTTTTCCGTATGTTGTCTTGCGCAACGCAGATCAAATAACCACGCATTTAGGACACGACATTGATATGTGCATAGACAAAAAACGCGTTGGTTTTTTCGAAGAAGTTCTTCGCGAATTCTGTCTGCTTATGAAACTGGACGCTTATAGTACACAACAGATATCTTATTTTAATGTATATGTGATCTACGACAAAGAAAACCAGTTCTTTATTAGAATAGATACTTTTACTGCTTTTGATTACAGAGGAGTTCCAATCTTGGATTT
>NZ_JWIM01000126.1:0-1885 GCF_002896535.1 Mesotoga sp. B105.6.4
TGACGGCCTTCTCCAGAGTGACCTTTTCCGATACAACGACCGTGATATCTATAACAGTTGCCGTAACGTTAGTATCCTCCTGAACCTCGGCCTTCAGATAAGCAACATCAGTCACGCCAAGAGGTTCATCACTCGGGACCTCAAGCCTGAATATTCCTGTTATGCTAACGCCGGGCTCGAGTGTCCAAGTTGCATCCAGATTTACTGGGTTTCCGCCCTGAAGGAAAGTGAAGTCCCAGCCTCTCGTCGAGCTTGGATAGAGCTTTACAGTCACCGCTACATTACCCGTGTTTGTCAGAGTGTGCTCGTAGTCGATATTCTGCCCGGGTGCGGCCGATCCATTTCTGGATGGCAAAAGTGTAATGTGCCTGACAGCATTCACAGTGATCGTGTTTATTTGCGAGTCCTCAACTGTGGGTCTCGTCAAAGAAGTCGCAAAGAACTCCACGGGAACTGCTACTCCTGTGTAAAGGGCTCCTTCGGGGACGGTTACTCTCGCTATGATTCTGATCCCACTGTTTGGAGATACCTGACCAGTATTTGTTATAGGTATCATCTCATCTGGATCGAGAACTCCGTTTCCGTTGGTATCGATATAGAACCTCACCGTATAGCCATCAACAAGATCGGCCGAGAGGCTGAAAGTATCGCCAGCATCGGAGTTATTTACAACGTCCAGAGGGAAATATGCATAAGAGCCGGGATCGGCGTCTTTGTTTACCGAAGTCTTATCTACAGTAGTATCGGTGGCCGTTCCAAACATATTTCCGATAGCTACGGACGGGAAGGTTATTGGCTCGACCATGTCTGTGGTCGTATCAGAAGCGACTGGAGATATCGAGGAGATAGCCTTTACTTTAGCGGTAATTGAAGTTACAGTTGCTTGGACATCTGCGGGTATGAAGATCTTGACTGTAATGTCGAAGGTCTCTCCCGGTGCAAGCGGACCGGTGTCCTGCATCCCGTTGTCGTCGGTATCTGGTAGTGGAGTAAGATTCTCGGTGAAAAAGGAGATAGCGACAACATTATCCAGGCCCGCAGGAAGAACTCCAGCGATTGTAATGTTTATTATGTCCGTTGAGAGACCGGCATTCTTTACTGTATTAGTGAACTCTACCAGAGTACCGGCAACACCGGGCTTTATCGTGATATCGTTCGGATCTTCCGCTTCGGGATTGTCTTTGGGACCGATCCAGACCTTAGTCGTCTCGTTGCCCGGTCCCCCAACCATGATAGTGGAAACGTTTGAGCTCCTGCTCACAGTCTCCAGTGCAGTCGTCTTGTAAGTCATCGTCGCCACGTTCTCGATGATACCTGCAAGAGTATTGTCTTTCACCTTCACTCTCAGTCTAATCCGGAAACTCGAGCCTGCATTAAGACTGGCGATATCCAAGGTCACGGTATTGCCTGTTACATCAACAGTCATACCTGCCGGTACTTTGTCAAGGAAGCCAAGATATTCAAGACTTGCCGGCAGAACGTCGATTATGGTTATGTCTGAAGCTGCCTTGTTACCTACGTTAGCTCCGGAAATCGTGTAAACGACTTCGTCGCCGGCCTTGACTTCCTGCGGGGTGGCAGATTTGAAGAGAGTCAGCACGGCATCGTTATAGACCGTTGTGCGCGCCGCATTGTTGTGATCGAAAGCATTTACCGGATCGCTTGCCGAGTCAACATCAAGATAGACTGTGGCGGTGGTTCCGGCCGCAGCCGCGCTCGGCACCCTGTACCTGACTATGACGTACCGGTAGTCGCCAGACGGTATCGAGATTGTGTTATTCCATAGCTCTTCGCCGGGATCGACAACGCCATTACCATTTTCGTCGTAGAAGACTTCGATATTTTGCGGAGTAAATGTCGATGCGGGATCGATATTCACACTTGT
>NZ_JWIM01000127.1:0-1224 GCF_002896535.1 Mesotoga sp. B105.6.4
AAACATCAGATACACACTTGTGGACGAGAGCACCGGCAAAGTCAGGCAGTACACTTCTCTAACCGAAGACGGGGATAAGAAAAGAATGATCGAGTCTAGAGAAGAATCGAAAAACGTAATGAGAAGCCAATGCGGCACAGGAGAGATCTACAAGACCAGTCTTGTCGAAAAGCTGATAAACCTGGCGGCAGTGAAGTACGCTACGCTTGACCCGGCCGGTGCCGGAATCGAGATGGAGGCAGGTAAGCCCGGCTGGTATGACGCCCTAAACGGTCTGCCGGGTTTGTTTGGTTCGTCCGTAGCGGAAGCCTTTGAACTGTCCAGGCTTTTTCGCTTCCTGGAGGATATGCTGAAGGAATTCCCGTCCGAAACTCTGAAAATACCGGAAGAAGTCATGAGACTGATCGGTGAACTTGTAGAGGCCACTGAAGACTACGAGGCCTCACGCGATGACAGAAGAGACTTTCGCTTCTGGGAGAGAATTTCCGAAATCAGAGAGAAGTACAGAGAAGAGACGAAGCTGGGTTTTGGAGGCCGGGAAGTCTCCATAGGATCTTCTGAGATGTCAAGGGCTCTCGAAGGATTCAACGCCAAACTGCGAAAGACTCTTGATAAAGAGACCGCGAAGAACGATGGAATAATGCCGACATACTTCTTCTATGAAACTGAAAAGTTCGAGATCATCAAAAGGGCGGAAGACGAATCGGCAAAGCATGTGAAAGTAGATCAATTCAGGCAGAAAAAAATGCCCCTCTTTCTGGAAGGGATTGTCAGGGGATTCAAAACTCACGATGATCGACACTTTCTGAAAGAGGTGTACTCCAGAGTCAGAGAGAGCGAACTGTATGACAGAAAGCTGAAAATGTACAAAGTAAACGCCCCCTTGGGAGGAGAATCGATAGAGATAGGAAGGGCTAGAGCCTTCACCCCCGGTTGGCTGGAAAACGAATCTATATGGCTTCACATGGAATACAAGTACCTTCTCGAAATGCTCAGAAGCGGCCTATACGAGGAGTTCTATGAGGACTTCAAAAACGTGCTTGTACCGTTCATGAAACCGGCAGTCTACGGAAGAAGCACTCTGGAGAACTCGTCATTCATAGCGAGCAGTGCAAACCAGGATGAGTCTATACATGGAACCGGATTCGTCGCGAGATTGAGCGGATCTACCGCGGAGTTCTTGAGCATCTGGAAGCTGATGCTTGCGGGAAAAAGACCCTTTGA
>NZ_JWIM01000079.1:0-1095 GCF_002896535.1 Mesotoga sp. B105.6.4
CGAACGAATACATTGTAAAAGAATTGCAAAGAGGAAAACCATACTACTCGAAAATAGTTTCTACGGATAGTTATGGCGAAGTCAGCGAAAGTCTTGTGTATTCTTTTACTACTATGGCAAACAGGCCTCCGATTGAACCATTTAATATTATTCCTGAAGACGGAATGGAAAACTTACCGGATTGTTTAACACTTGAATGGGACTGCACAGATCCTGACAATGACAATTTGACTTATGCAATATATCTGGGAGTAGATGCAGATTCCATGAATCAGATAGGCGAGACCACCAACAAGAATTTTGTCTTGAATGATTTGACCAGGGGAACAACACACTACTGGAAAATCGTGGTCTTTGATTCCTTTGGGGCAAAAACCGAAGGACCACTAAATACTTTTATCACAAAGGCTAACAAACCACCAGTTATTGATCCCAGTTCTGAAGTGTTTCTTAAAGAAACCGATCGAGATGTATTTGCGGAACTTAAATGGTTCTGTGAAGATCCAGATGACAAGCTGCTGTTATATGATGTATATCTTGGAGTTGATACAGAACCCTCATTGATTCTTTCGGATCATTATCTAACCACTTTGACCAAAGAAAAACTGAAATTCGGTACAACATATTACTGGCAAATTGTTGCCAAAGATGTACATGGCGGAATTTCTAAAGGACCATTGTGGGAATTTACAACGAAGAACCCTCCGAGCTATATTCCATCTGATATTGTTCCAAAGAGGGTGTTTGTGGAGAAAGGCAGCTTCACGATGGGTGACACGTGGGGTGGTGGATACGGTGATGAAAAACCAACCCATACGGTCACGTTTACCTACGACTTCTACATTGGCAAGTATGAAACTACATTCGACGAGTACGACGCTTTCTGTGATGACACTGGCAGAAATAAACCTGATGACGAAGGCTGGGGCAGGGGACAGAGACCTGTTATGAGGGTCAGCTGGTGGGATGCGATAGCCTACTGTAATTGGTTGAGTGAGAAAGAGAAACTCCCGAAAGCTTATGACACTAATGGCAATTTGCTGGACAAAGATGGAATAGTAACTACTGACCCGTCGAAAGTAGTAGGCTACAGAC